>NZ_VPBR01000038.1:0-1180 GCF_013418645.1 Acinetobacter sp. YH12132 | reverse complement strand
CTCTGTACACGACAAATTTCACAGAACCCTTATCCTATCAGGATTCTGCTTTCTTAAAATTGCCAAAATTTCCTTAAACTCTTCTTTTTTCCCAAAACCAATTAAACGCTGAATCGCCATTTGAACATAGTCTAAACCATAGCGAAATAAACTCATTGAGAGTCGTCCATGCTTCTTTATTTTTATCGCTTTTTTTTGATTATGTTGCCATTCACCCGTTAAGTAACACCAACAGAAGCTTATAGCTAACACCGCAATCAATTTTTTCACTCGTCTAGGGTCTGTCAAGCGCGTATTTTCAAGATTAAACCCGCGTCCTTTGAGACAACTGAATAAGGTTTCAATTTCCCAGCGTAATGCATAATCCTGAATAGCATTGGCATTAAACTGAGGAGAAACGACGAGTAAAAGCTCTCCATTTTCTAACTGTAGTGCACTTATATATAGTTTCACCCGACCAACCAAAATCCGTCGTTTACGACATTCAATTTGACCAACTTTAAGATGGCGAAATAAATCACTAATTTTATGATTCTTTCCTAAATGATTGGTGACAATGAAGTTTTTTTAACACGAATGCAGAAGTTGATGTCTTGTTCAATTAACCATGTAAACCACTGCTCACCGATAAACTCTCTGTCTGCGAACACATTCACAATACGGTCTTTACCAAAAATGGCTATAAAGCGTTGAATCAAAGCAATACGCTCTTTCGTATCTGAATTTCCACGTTTATTAAGCAATGTCCAAAGGATAGGTATCGCTATTCCACGATAAACGATTGCGAGCATCAGGATATTAATATTTCGTTTTCCCCATTTCCAATTGGTTCTATCTAAAGTCAGTTGCACTTGGTCGAATGAAAACATATTGAAAATCAACTGAGAAATTTGACGATAATCAAAATACTGACCTGCAAAGAAGCGCTGCATACGTCGATAAAATGATTGTGGTAAACACTTGATGGGCAAGGCTTTAGATGCAGAAGAAAGATTACATGTTTGCTTTAAAATAATCACAAGCATGATGAGCGCAAAGCACTTTAAATGTGACTTGTTCCATTTTAGAGATTTGTTTAAGATAAGATATAACTCATTGAGATGTGTCATAGTATTCGTCGTTAGAAAACAATTATTGTGACATTATTTCAATGAGTTATCTATTTTTGTCGTGTACAGAG
>NZ_VPBR01000037.1:0-1394 GCF_013418645.1 Acinetobacter sp. YH12132 | reverse complement strand
GGAGCCGAGCGTCGCTTCAATCGGAGTGCATCACGGTATAACGCTGCACCTGTCTTAATTACGGCTTATATCACCGCCTGAACGCATTTAAGACCGCCTGTGGGCTTTGTTTGATCAACGCAAGGGAATTACCCCAATATACTCACGATCACCCTTAGACTACTCATTCTGCTGCCTGCTTTGTTCAGTTCCCCCAGTAACAGGCTTAAAATCACCGCTTAAATGCTGTCGTCACTAATCCTTCCACCCATTTAAACGGACGGAATATTAATTTTGGTAGGTTTTAACAACGAAAGGGATTTATTTTAAATCTAGTGAAGTTATAATCGCTTTACTGCACGGGGATTTTATCCTGATCTTATCTAGTGTTTGCGACACAGATAACTTTCGTTATTAATTATTCCAGTAATTAATAACCGTGCTTTAGAATATATTTTAATCGTGTGATTAATACAATGCCCTAGAACATAGATTTTAGGGCATTTTTTATTTATTTATGACCACATGACAACATGTTTACGGTTTTTTAGGGGTTTTAGGGTCTCCCTAACAAGAATCACAGTGCCCTCTGTGTATGCTTGCTCTTTTTTTTCCCTGGAGATCTCCAGTAAGAACAGAACGAGTGTCTACGAGTGAACTGACGCAATATGCTGCTAAAACACTTTTTTCCCTGATTACAAGCTCCCATACGATTTAAAACGATAGAACTTAGCGAAGCGACGCAAACGCATCCGACATCCCGACGGCTCGCGCGGGTGCGGTGCGAATAGGAGCGAGCATAGACAACAACGACAAATGCAGTTATTCTGCTTTCAGTTGTTGAAAAGATTGTCTGTGTCGCAATGGACTTCAAAAAATAGAAAAGCCTCCTAATTTGGGGGCTTTTTTATTGGTCTCTTGGTATATTGACGAAATCTCAGTCCACGCCCGAAAATAAAGGCTTTCAGACGATCTCTAGTTCTAGCAATTCAGACAACAAATATAATTCTTTTTCATCTAAAGCAATTCTGTTTTCACCACTTAAAGACAATAAAACTTCTGTGACCTTTCCTTGTTCTTCAAAGAAATGACCATTCTCTGTATGTACGAATTTTACTGTTTTACCTAAAAGCTCTATGACTTGTTTCATAACAACCACCTTTTTTTTTAAGTTTTTGATTTAGTGATTAGTATCATTATGGTGAGAGTTGAGCAGATAGAAGGTAATACTCACCCTAAAGCACCTATAAAGGCACTTTAGGAGTATTTCCCTCTGGAGCATCACTACGGAGCCGAGCGTCGCTTCAATCGGAGTGCATCACGGTATAACGCTGCACCTGTCTTAATTACGGCTTATATCACCGCCTGAACGCATTTAAGACCGCCTGTGGGCTTTGTTTGATCAACGCAAGGGA
>NZ_VPBR01000036.1:0-1414 GCF_013418645.1 Acinetobacter sp. YH12132 | reverse complement strand
AATTTTCAGCGTTGCTGGCTCCCCGTCAGCCGGATTGGGTTGCATCGCAGGGGTGTCGAAAGAGTCAACTGCGGTCCAAAGCTGTTGGACTTGGGTGAAAAGGGCGTTTATTCTTCCTATACGTTGTCGGCAGCGGGCCAAAAAGGAATACGTCCATGCCCATCGAGGTGAAACCGGCTGTGAGCGCGGGTTCAAGCATATAGCCCGACAGGCGCGTATCCTTGCCGATCACGACACGATGGCGGTGGTCACCGCGACGAAAGACACGGCCAGCCGCCATGCCGACGCGCAAGGCGGTTTCCGCCGTCATCGCGCCTTCGTTGGCTTTGCCACGAATACCGTCTGTGCCGAAATATTTGCGCACCATAAGGTCGATTATCCTGTCGTCGGGTCGCCCTCAAAGGGGACATGCCTGCTGAACCGCGAATATAGAGAAATATCCCGAATGTGCAGTTAACGAATTCTTGCGGTTTCTTTCAGCGCCGCCAATACCGCCAGCCCGTCGCGCAAGGGGCGCGGCTCGTGTGTGCGGATGAAGTCAGCTCCACCTGCGGCGGCGGCAAGCTCTGCAGCGAGTGTCGCGGCCCCGACATCCCCCGGACCACGGCCTGTGAGCGCGCGCAGAAAGGATTTGCGCGAAACAGACAGAAGCACCGGCAAATCGAAGCGCAGCCGCAATTCATCGAACCGCGCCAGCACCGAGAGCGAGGTTTCGGGAGCAGCCCCCAGAAAAAACCCCATGCCGGGATCAAGGACAAGGCGGTTGCGTTTGATACCGGCACCCGTCAGCGCCGCGATGCGCGCGTCAAAGAACGCCGCAATGTGATCCATGATGTCGCCAGCGGGTGCCTCGCGCCGATCTGCCTGCCCGTCTTGCACCGAATGCATAACGACGAGTTTGGCAGATGATTTCGCCAATTGCGGATAGAACGCAGCGTCTGGAAAACCGCGAATATCATTGAGATAGGCCACACCACGCGACAAGGCATAGGCTTGCGTCGCGGGTTGATAACTGTCGAGCGAGACGGGAATGCCATCTGCCTTGAGCGCGTCCAGCACCGGCGCGATACGCGCGATTTCTGTGTCGGACGAAACAGGCGCGGCGTCGGGATTGCTGGATGCCGGACCGAGGTCGATCACATCTGCCCCCTCGGCCATCAGCTTACGCGCCTGCGCAATGGCTGCGTCTGGCGCCAGATACCGGCCTCCATCGGAGAAACTGTCCGAGGTTATGTTGACGATGCCGAAAATGATGAGCGATTTATTCATGGGGGCTTCTATAATAATCTCTGTACACGACAAAAATAGATAACTCATTGAAATAATGTCACAATAATTGTTTTCTAACGACGAATACTATGACACATCTCAATGAGTTATATCTTATCTTAAACAAATCTCTAAAATGGAACAA
>NZ_VPBR01000035.1:0-2062 GCF_013418645.1 Acinetobacter sp. YH12132 | reverse complement strand
ACCATGCCATAGCGTTATAAACGCTTGTATGTGCTTCATGGTTTTCATCATTGGAATAAAGGGCTTCTGCGATTTCATCTTGACTAAATCCATCTAGGGATTTCCAATGAGCCATCATTTCCGGCACAGATTCATGCCCGAACTCTTGAGCATCTTCTTTCAAGGCATCAAGGATTACTTCTCGATTATCTTGAGCAAAGCTGACTGTATCTGAGTGGTAAATAAAACCGCCAAAACCTCCATCAATACCATGATTTGAAATATCCGGTGCATTTTCAGAGAATGATTCAAAACCGCCCATTTGTTCGATTACAGCTTCATTTAACTTTTTGTTAGATGAATAATCGTTTAAAAAACCGTTCTCTTTATCTTCTAATTCAGACATTGTGTAACCTCACATTTCGCTAGTTATATAATCTTTGCTAAGATTATATTTTTAAATTAAATAGTATTAATGCTTTTTTATGTTTTGCACTAATAAAACTCATTATAATACATATTATAAGTTTTTACATAATTTTTATTATATACTTTAAAAAAAATAACAGATAATCTACTAAAAAATAATTACCATGTTAGACTATGTTTTAATTTTAATTTTAATGGACAACAAAATGACTAACAAAAGTGCGAATCTAATATCCTTATTTATATTTATCAATAGCTTGATAATCATAGCTTTCTTGACATTTTTTGGATATAAGTTTAGTCAAAACGAGTATTCACAAGATTATTATCCCCCAAGTAACGAAATGATAGAAATGTGTAGATCAAGTTCATTTTGTTATATAGATGAAAATACAGATTATTTCGGTTTATTAGGATTGTTATTTGAAAAATCAGAAAAAAATAAATATGATTTTACTCTAATTGTTGATTCAATTCCTGAGCCTGAGCCTGAGCCTGAGCCTGAGCCTGAGCCTGAGCCTGAGCCTGAAAGTAATTCTAAAATTAATGAACGCCAACTATTTGTAGAAGCTGAGTTAATCCCAATTCAAAGAAAATATGAAACACTTGGTGATTATTGTCGTGATGCCGACCTGTGCTTAACAAAGAAAAATGTAAGCCTAAAGCAAATTCAATCAGATATTCAAGCAATAGGGATTGGTAAAAAATCTATTAAATTTTATATGGATGAAAATAAGGAAAATTAATTACCCTAAAAAAAGACTGCAATTGCAGTCTTTTTTATTATGTGCCTGATTATCAATCTAGCTCCATTCCTTTACTTTCCTGCTTCACTTCCTGCTTGTCGTTTTGAATAGCATCAATTTTACTACTAAATCCATCATTTGCAGATAAGACATTTATACCAAGATCGTCAGCTTTATTACTGACTGCTTCTGCTAGTCTTTCGTGATTTGAACCGGCTTCACCTGAGAAGTCAACAACCAAGTCCTTACCTGACTGCCATGCCACACGTTCCCCATTAATATCAATTGCTTTTTCAGCATTGCCATTATCCTGAACAAAACTTTCAATAGCTGAATCAATATGACTTTCATTAGCTTTAGTTTCGTAAATAGTCACTTGGGATAAGTGATTATTTTCACCAAGATTGGTTATAGTAATTTCATTTCCTAACTCTTTATCAAGAGAATGTTTTATGCCAATAAAATCATCTTTGGCTTCTGATAGTTTCCAAATACTATCTGCTTCATTTTCAATATTTACATATTTATCATCAATAGTAATGGTTACATCATCCTGAAATTCACCATCAATTTTTTTCATATTAGTGATTTCAATTGTTATGTCACCATAATCTAATTTAGTGTCACCAATCTGAATACTTGCACTTAAATCATTTTGTTCTAAGTAATTGTCTAAGTTTTTAAGTATTTCAATTTTTGAATCTTCAATTTCATGCCCTGAATTGATTAGATCGGAAAGTGTGTCAAAGCTAGTGTCTAAAGTCGCACCACGTTCTAACTCGTCCATAGCATTTGCATATTCATGGCTTGCTTTCTCCCCTGCATACCATGCCATAGCGTTATAAACGCTTGTATGTGCTTCATGGTTTTCATCATTGGAATAAAGGGCTTCTGCGATTTCATCTTGA
>NZ_VPBR01000034.1:0-4196 GCF_013418645.1 Acinetobacter sp. YH12132 | reverse complement strand
CAGGTTCATGCTCAATACGGATGGTGTGTAGATGATCGGGTAGCAGTCGACGTTTAGGTTTGTTGACTGTGGCTTTCTGTGTTGCTGCATCGGTTTTATCTGCATTCAGCCGCTCCAGTTCCAGATCAACCGCTGCGATATCTTCTTCAACCGCCTCATCCCAGAGATGGATTTGTTTTGCGGTGAGATGTTCATTTTTATTGCCGAATTTGTGCTGTTTAAACAGCGCCAGTTCATGCTCGTATTTTTGAGTGAGAATAGAGAGATGTTGGTTGCATGCTTCCAGATGTTGAACTTTGCCATCTAATTGTTGATTGGTGACTTCCAGATGTTGAACTTTGGCATCTAATTGCTGATTTGATTGTGCCAAAGACTGATGCTGCATCGCTAATTGCCGGGTAAATTCCAGCAGTTGCTCATGGGTCAGTTGGTTTAAATCAGGCAGCGTTTTCATGACCGCAGTATGCCTGAGGTCATGACGCAGAGGAAATAGAACGTTTGGAGAATAGCACAATGTAGCAGCCTGGTTTAGAGCATTGTTACCACTTGCTGTCGTCCAATGCGCTGCCAGGGCAAACCCTGAATGAGTGCCTGTAACTGTTCTGGACTGAGAGCTACGTTTTCACCCTGGTGAACTTTAGCCCAGTGGAATTTTCCCTGTTCCAGCCGCCTGGCACACAGCCAGATGCCCAATCCATCATGCACCAGCACTTTCATGCGATGGCCACGCTTATTACAGAACAGGTAGGCGCAATGCGGTTTGATCGAGCCAAAGGCTCTCAGCACCTGAGCCATGGCAGTATCCATACCCGCACGCATGTCCATCGGCTGGGTAGAGAGCCAGATTTCATCGATATGGATCATGTTGCAAGTGCCTTGAGTAATTCTGCTAAAGCAGATATTTCTGATACTTGCCATTTCAAGCCAATTTCTGCTTTTGAGTGGGGTAAAGTAATTTGAACCGTTAACATGTCAGTAGGAGTAGGATCTAATGGTGCAGAGCAAGATAAGGCAATAAATGCAGGTTTATTCGGTAGTGGTGAGCGATCATTCCCTGGCTTACCATCAATTAAGCGAATCCATTTGGATACAAGATTTGTATTCAATCCATGTTGCAAAGCGACCGAAGCAATTGAAACGTTCGGTGCTTTAAGGCAAAGGATTTCTTTCTTTGCTTCGAGAGGTTCATGTTCATCAGGGTTGTTACGTCGTAAAGGCTGTACGGCCTTATTTGTCTCGGAGAGTGGTGGCAGTCCAAACAACAAACCCCATGACCATAACTTATGGGGCTTGTTGGCTATTTTGCTGCGTATTGTGTGGCTTTTTGTGATTAAGCCTTACATCGCTTCACGCTGCGCTTCATCTTCCAAATAGCTTTCTAAAGAATCATCTAGCGCATATAACCATGGCGTGTGATGTGGCTTAGCCATTTTTCCAGTCATTACTGAGCGATAGACTTTATCTCTAAAGCCCATAATGTTTTCTTTTTTATGCTTTTTCCATTGCATGAAAATATCATGCACTGCATCAATATTGAATGATGGATAGTCCGTCTGCGCAATCAGGCGTTTGATGTAATCGCCTTGGAAGCGGGCAGATTGTTCATCGTTCAATAGGCGCTGCTCTTTTTCATGTAAGGTCTGCGTATGGCTCTGCATTTCTGCCGTGCTTGGTAAAGTAATTTTGCCCAAAATCACATCACGGACAAACCATGCTTGCGCATCGAACATATTGAAGGTGTACCATTGATCTTGCATGCCCAAGTAGAACAAGCGAGGATTCTTTTCCCACACCACACCCTGATATAAACCCTGCGGATAAAGGCAGTTATGTGTTCTGAGGCGTAGGTTATCTTCAATAAATGGGAAGTGGTGCAAATAGCCTGTGCATAAAATAATGGCATCAATTTTGGCAGATGTTCCATCACCAAAATAAGCAGTATTTTCATCTACACGCAGTAATTGTGGCTTTTCAGACCAGTTTTTAGGCCATTTAAAACCCATGGCTTTACTGCGATAGCAACTGTAAATTTGCTTAGCACCGTATTTATAACATTGTGAACCAATGTCTTCGGCAGAGTAGCTGCTGCCAACCAATAACACAGACTTACCTTTAAATTCCAGCGCATCACGGAAGTCGTGTGCGTGCAAAATGCGACCATGGAATTGATCAAAGCCTTCATAAACAGGAACACGTGGGGTAGAGAAGTGTCCAGATGCAACGACAACATAATCAAATTGTTCTGAATAGTGCTGTTGTTGTGCATAATCTTCGACATCTACCGTGAATTTTTGCGTTGTTTCATCATAGGCAATATGCTGAACGGCACTATTGAAACGGACTAAATCTTTGACCTGTGCTTTTTCTGCACGGCCTTTGATGTAATCCCACAGTACTGCACGTGGCGGATATGAAGCGATTGGTTTTTTGAAATGTTCATCAAAAGTATAATCGGCAAATTCTAGCGCTTCTTTGGGGCCATTTGACCATAAATAGCGGTACATACTGCCGTGGACAGGTTCCCCATGTTCATCTATACCAGTGCGCCAAGTATAGTTCCATAGCCCGCCCCAATCATTTTGTTTTTCGAAACATACAATTTCAGGAACTTGTAGACCTTTGGCCTTTGCTGACTGAAACGCTCTTAATTGGGCCATGCCACTTGGGCCAGCACCAATAATTGCAATTCGATCCATTGCTATCTCCATTAGTTTTGAGTTCTTAATTACCTCTCCAATTTTGAGTGTCACAATTTAGGATTTGAAATATAAGCATTATAAAGATAAGCAAATACAATCCTAAATTGAGCGATTAAAAATCTGTTCAAAATAGGATGTGAATTAAAAAAAAGAAAAAATAATAAAATGTGCTAAAGACAGTAAAAATTACCTAAGCAATTCATCTTTATAAAAAACACATTTTTTAAGAAAGCTGATCTTATCATAATTTCTGATTAATTGTGGCTTTGCTTAGTTATAAAAGTGAATTTAAAGTCATTCCATTAATATTGGCGGATTCAAGCGGCAAGTGCAACAGTATAAAAACCAGCCATAACTTCACTAGGCGTATACCAACCTAGTGTTTTTCTAGGACGATGGTTGAGTGCAAATTCTATCTGCTCTATTTGTTCGTTTGACACGTCATCAAACGATGATGATTTTGGCAGATATTGCCGGATTAAACCATTCGTATTTTCATTCCTTGCTCGTTGAATAGACTTGTAAGGATCAGCAAAATACGTATCTATGCCGGCATCAGTGATTCTTTTGTGTTCGGCAAATTCCTTACCATTATCAAAAGTAACACTATAAGCATGGCTCATCCGTAAACGATCTAAGTAAGCGTCCGCTGAGCCCCATAGCTATTTTTTAATTTGAGTTGGGTTTCCAGCGGTGTGGAAGTAATTCTTCTATTTGGGTCACTTTATGTGTCGGCAGCCTTTTTAGCACATTACTTAAATAGGCATACGGATCAAGCCCATTCAGCTTTGCTGACTGAATCAGCGTCATGATGTTCGCCGCTCGCTGACCACTGCGCAGCGAGCCAGCAAACAGCCAGTTCTTGCGTCCTAAGGCCCAAGGTCGCATCTGATTCTCGACCCAATTGTTGCAAATTGGTAGATTGCCATCATCCAGATAGCGGCAGAGTGCCTGCCAGCGTTTTAGGCTGTAGTTGATCGCCCGGGCGGGTTGGAGAACTCGATGGCACCGCCAGCTGATGTTGGTTGAGCCATTCATACAGTTGTTGCATCACCGGTTGACTGTGCTGTTGTCGGTATTCGCGGCGATGTTCTGCTGTACCATCGGTCTTTTTCCTGAGTTCTGCTTCTATGGCATACAGTTTCTGAATCAGCACTAATGCCTGTTCAGCGATCTGACTTTTTTTGGTCACATGCAGTTCATGGAATTTACGACGTGCATGTGCCATGCAGGCCACCTCAATGACCTTGCCTGATTTAAAGCGTGCTTTATAACCGCTGTAATCATCACAGACCAGATGGCCCTGCCAGTCTTTCAGGAACGCTTCAGCATGCTGACCTGAACGACTATCCTGAAAGTCATAGATCACCGCTTGAACTGGATTGTACTGTGTAGTGGCATAGGCCCAGACATAACCTTTCTTCGGTTTTTTCTCATTCTCACCCATCCGCATAATGGTGACCGGCGTTTCATCGGCATGGATCACCCGCTGTTGCA
>NZ_VPBR01000033.1:0-4903 GCF_013418645.1 Acinetobacter sp. YH12132 | reverse complement strand
TGCGAGTCTTGCCACGCCGAGCACCTGGTCGCTTTCAGCTGTAAGCGTCGCGGTTTCTGCCCGAGCTGTGGGGCGCGGCGGATGGCCGAAAGTGCCGCCTTGCTGGTTGATGAAGTACTGCCTGAACAACCCATGCGTCAGTGGGTGTTGAGCTTCCCGTTTCAGCTGCGTTTCCTGTTTGCCAGCCGGCCCGAGATCATGGGGTGGGTGCTGGGCATCGTTTACCGCGTCATTGCCACGCACCTGGTCAAGAAAGCGGGCCATACCCACCAAGTGGCCAAGACGGGCGCGGTCACCCTGATCCAGCGTTTTGGATCGGCGCTCAATCTGAATGTTCACTTCCACATGCTGTTTCTCGACGGTGTGTATGTCGAGCAATCCCACGGCTCAGCGCGTTTCCGCTGGGTCAAGGCGCCGACCAGCCCAGAGCTCACCCAGCTGACGCACACCATCGCCCACCGGGTGGGTCGCTATCTGGAACGGCAAGGCCTGCTGGAACGGGATGTCGAAAACAGCTATCTGGCCTCGGATGCGGTGGATGACGACCCGATGACACCCCTGCTGGGGCACTCGATCACTTACCGTATCGCTGTCGGTTCACAGGCGGGGCGAAAGGTGTTCACTTTGCAAACTCTGCCGACCAGTGGTGATCCGTTCGGTGACGGGATTGGCAAGGTAGCCGGGTCCAGCCTGCACGCCGGCGTGGCGGCCAGGGCCGATGAACGCAAGAAGCTCGAACGGCTGTGCCGGTACATCAGCCGCCCGGCGGTATCCGAGAAGCGGCTGTCGTTAACACGAGGCGGCAACGTGCGCTACCAGCTCAAGACGCCGTACCGGGACGGCACCACGCACGTCATTTTCGAACCATTGGATTTCATTGCAAGGCTGGCCGCCCTGGTACCGAAGCCCAGAGTCAACCTAACCCGCTTCCACGGGGTGTTCGCACCCAACAGTCGGCACCGGGCGTTGGTCACGCCGGCAAAACGGGGCAGGGGCAACAAGGTCAGGGTGGCTGATGAACCGGCAACACCAGCACAACGGCGAGCGTCGATGACATGGGCGCAACGGCTCAAGCGTGTTTTCAATATCGACATCGAGACCTGCAGCGGCTGCGGCGGCGCCATGAAAGTCATCGCCTGCATTGAAGACCCTATAGTGATCAAGCAGATCCTTGATCACCTGAAGCACAAAGCCGAAACCAGCGGGACCAGGGCGTTACCCGAAAGCCGGGCGCCACCGGCTGAGCTGCTCCTGGGTCTGTTTGACTGACGAGCCTGAAGGCCAACGATACCAATCAAAATGCTGCGTTCACAGCGCCGCGGCAGGGATCCGCCGTGCTGGTTGTCGGAAAAGGAGCCGCTAGTGGGAAAGAGGAGGGTAAATTTTCAGCGTTGCTGGCTCCCCGTCAGCCGGATTGGGTTGCATCGCAGGGGTGTCGAAAGAGTCAACTGCGGTCCAAAGCTGTTGGACTTGGGTGAAAAGGGCGTTTATTCTTCCTATACGTTGTTCAGAATAACATTGTTCCGCCAACAATCAATTCGGTAGATATTGAACCTGAATATAGGGATATATTTAACTTGACGTTACACCAATCACAACAACGGCAAGTGAATTACGCAATGAGTAATACTTTTGGTTTTGGCGGACACATTGCCACAAGTATTTTTAAAAAATATGCTGAATAGAGAGTAGGTGCTAACTTCGGTTTGCTCGTGTTGGCGCTAAATCGAAAGTTCAAGTATCCCAACATGTTCCTTCGTATAGAAGTTAAAAGTTGGCAATTATCGTAGAACAACCTACAGACAACACCAATATGTAACCGATAAATAATTACAAAATATGACCGACAGAGTAAACATCATCAATAACTACATCGATGGATACAACCAATTTGATATCAAAAAAATGGTTGCAGACCTTGACGATAATATTGTTTTTGAAAACATTCAAAATAATGATATAAGTTTATCGCTGAAAGGGTTAACAGCGTTTAAACAACAGGCAGAAACAGCAAAAACATACTTTGCAAAGAGAACACAGACAGTTAAATCGTTTAGGCATTTTGACAACAGCACTGAAATAGAAATTGATTATACAGCAATTTTAGCAATTGACTTTCCGAACGGCTTAAAAAAAGGGCAAAAGCTAAAGTTATCAGGAAAATCCGTGTTTGAATTTAAAAAAAACAAAGTGATTAAATTGACAGACATTAGTTGACATTAAAACCAGCGAACAAGAATATGACTTTACTAAAACATAAAAAAATTACAATAATTGGTGCCGGGCCTGTTGGATTAACAATGGCGAGATTGTTACAGCAAAACGGCGTGGACATTACAGTTTACGAGAGAGACAAAGACCAAGATGCAAGGATTTTTGGTGGGACACTTGATCTGCACAGGGATTCGGGACAGGAAGCAATGAAAAGAGCGGGATTGTTACAAACTTATTATGACTTAGCTTTACCAATGGGTGTAAATATTGTTGATGAAAAGGGCAATATTTTAACCACAAAAAATGTAAGACCCGAAAATCGTTTTGACAATCCTGAAATAAACAGAAATGACTTAAGGACTATCCTATTAAATAGTTTACAAAATGATACCGTCATTTGGGATAGAAAACTTGTTACCCTTGAACCTGATAAGGAGAAGTGGATACTAACTTTTGAGGATAAATCGAGTGAAACAGCAGATCTGGTTATTATTGCCAATGGTGGAATGTCTAAAGTAAGAAAATTTGTTACCGACACGGAAGTTGAAGAAACAGGTACTTTCAATATACAAGCCGATATTCATCAACCGGAGGTGAACTGTCCTGGATTTTTTCAGCTTTGCAATGGAAACCGGCTAATGGCTGCTCATCAAGGTAATTTATTATTTGCGAATCCTAATAATAATGGTGCATTGCATTTTGGAATAAGTTTTAAAACACCTGATGAATGGAAAAGCAAAACGCGGGTAGATTTTCAAGACAGAAATAGTGTCGTTGATTTTCTCCTGAAAAAATTTTCCGATTGGGACGAACGCTACAAAGAACTGATTCGTTTGACATCATCTTTTGTAGGGTTAGCGACACGAATATTTCCCTTAGATAAGTCTTGGAAAAGTAAGCGTCCATTACCCATAACGATGATTGGAGATGCTGCTCATTTGATGCCTCCTTTTGCAGGACAAGGCGTAAACAGTGGGTTGATGGATGCCTTGATATTGTCGGATAATCTGACCAATGGGAAATTTAACAGCATTGAAGAGGCTATTGAAAATTATGAACAGCAAATGTTTGCTTATGGAAGAGAAGCACAGGCAGAATCAATAATAAACGAAACGGAAATGTTCAGCCTCGACTTTTCTTTCCAAAAACTAATGAATCTATAAAACAGAAAGGCGAGGAAATGAAAGAGAAAATAGTTAAAAAAAACGGAATAAGACTTTTTACCGAAAGTTTTGGATGTGAAAAAGATCCGGCAATACTCTTGATTGCGGGAGCAACGGTATCCATGTTGTATTGGGATGCTGAATTTTGCCAGAAACTATCTGAAAAGGGATTTTTTGTTATTCGCTACGACAATAGGGACGTAGGAAAATCTACTAATTACGAACCGGGTTCAACCCCCTATGATATTGTTGACTTAACCCATGATGCTATTTCAATTTTGGACGGCTATAAAATAGTCAAAGCCAATTTTGTGGGAATTTCACTGGGCGGACTGATTTCTCAAATAGCATCAATAAAATATGCCGACAGGGTAAGTTCAATAACACTAATCTCATCAGGTCCTTGGGGCGACTCAGACCCCACAATTCCTGAAATGGATACGCGTATTTTAGATTTTCACGGAAAAGCTGAAACCGTAGATTGGACAAATGAAGACAGTGTGGCAAATTATTTAATTCAAGGTGCTGAATTGATGAGCGGCAGGAAACAATTTGACAAACAAAGAAGTGAAAAACTGATTAGAGCCGAATTTAAAAGAGCTAATAACTATATAAGTATGTTCAATCATGCGGCACTGCAAGGTGGTGAAGAATACTGGAACAGATTGAGCGAAATCAATCAACCAACCTTAATTGTACACGGAACGGACGATAAAATATGGCATTTTAAGAATTCAGCAGTTTTACTTGAAAAGATAAACGGCTCAAAACTAATAACGCTTGATGGAACCGGACACGAACTACATTTCGAAGATTGGAATAAAATTATTGATGGAATAACGCAACATACAACAAATAACAAAAGAATGAACAAATAGGGTATTATGTATTTCCAAATCAACGGTTTAGAGATTGAAGCTAATATCAATGTGTTATGACGCTCAAGCTGGTGGAGCCGCTGCGCGAGCTGTTTAAAGATGAGGTGCGCAAGATCGGTATGGAGTTAGGTCTGCCCTACGACATGGTTTACCGTCATCCCTTCCCTGGCCCTGGCTTGGGTGTGCGTATTCTTGGCGAAGTAAAAAAAGAATATGCCGACAGGTTGCGCTTGGCTGATGCCATCTTTATCGAAGAGCTGTATGCCGCTGACCTGTATCACAAAACCAGCCAAGCCTTCGCTGTATTCTTGCCAGTGAAGTCGGTTGGCGTAGTGGGCGATGCCCGCCGCTATGAGTATGTGGTGGCATTGCGCGCAGTAGAAACTATCGATTTTATGACAGCGCGCTGGGCACACTTGCCGTATGAGTTTTTAGAAACGGTTTCTAGCCGCATCATTAATGAGATTCCCGGTATTTCGCGGGTAACCTACGATGTTTCCTCAAAGCCGCCGGCAACTATTGAGTGGGAGTGACGGGCACTGGCTGGCAATGTCTAGCAACGGCAGGCATTTCGGCTGAGGGTAAAAGAACTTTCCGCTAAGCGATAGACTGTATGTAAACACAGTATTGCAAGGACGCGGAACATGC
>NZ_VPBR01000032.1:0-3477 GCF_013418645.1 Acinetobacter sp. YH12132 | reverse complement strand
CAGTGAATCATTAACAGATTGGCAAAATTGAGTCTGAAATAAATTGTTCACTCAATCAATATACGTTAACGCGTTGTTATGACGGGTTGATGAACGTAGATTGAATTGAGAACTAGCAAATTAACTGAATCAAGCGTTTTGGTATATGAATTTAGATTGAAGCTGTACGGTGCTTAAGTGCACGTGACTTCGAACTGTAGATTAAATAGATAATTGATTATTTATTTAATTGTCTTAATCCTACTTGTAGGGATTAACGACTGTTTGGGGTTGTATAGTCAAGTAATTAAGTGCATGTGGTGGATGCCTTGGCAGTCAGAGGCGAAGAAAGACGTGATAGCCTGCGAAAAGCTCCGGGGAGGCGGCAAATATCCTTTGATCCGGAGATGTCTGAATGGGGAAACCCACTTACCATAAGGTAGGTATCAATACATGAATACATAGTGTATTGAGGCGAACGAGGGGAAGTGAAACATCTCAGTACCCTTAGGAAAAGAAATCAATTGAGATTCCCTCAGTAGCGGCGAGCGAAAGGGGAACAGCCCATTAAGTTATGTGTGTTTTAGTGGAATGCTCTGGGAAGTGCAACCATAGTGGGTGATAGTCCTGTACACGAAAGGGCACACATAATGATGACGAGTAGGGCGAGGCACGTGAAACCTTGTCTGAATATGGGGGGACCATCCTCCAAGGCTAAATACTCCTGACTGACCGATAGTGAACCAGTACCGTGAGGGAAAGGCGAAAAGAACCCCTGTGAGGGGAGTGAAATAGATCCTGAAACCGCATGCATACAAGCAGTGGGAGCCACTTCGTGTGGTGACTGCGTACCTTTTGTATAATGGGTCAGCGACTTACATTCAGTAGCAAGGTTAACCGCATAGGGGAGCCGTAGGGAAACCGAGTCTTAATAGGGCGTATAGTTGCTGGGTGTAGACCCGAAACCAGGCGATCTATCCATGAGCAGGTTGAAGGTTGGGTAACACTAACTGGAGGACCGAACCCACTGTCGTTGAAAAGCCAGGGGATGACTTGTGGATAGGGGTGAAAGGCTAATCAAGCCTGGTGATAGCTGGTTCTCCCCGAAAGCTATTTAGGTAGCGCCTCGGACGAATACCATTGGGGGTAGAGCACTGTTTCGGCTAGGGGGTCATCCCGACTTACCAAACCGATGCAAACTCCGAATACCGATGAGTACTATCCGGGAGACAGACTGCGGGTGCTAACGTCCGTAGTCAAGAGGAAAACAATCCAGACCGCCAGCTAAGGCCCCAAAATCATAGTTAAGTGGGAAACGATGTGGGAAGGCATAGACAGCTAGGAGGTTGGCTTAGAAGCAGCCACCCTTTAAAGAAAGCGTAATAGCTCACTAGTCGAGTCGGCCTGCGCGGAAGATGTAACGGGGCTAAAACTATGTGCCGAAGCTGCGGATGTATACATTGTATACGTGGTAGGGGAGCGTTCTGTAAGCCGATGAAGGTGGATTGAGAAGTCTGCTGGAGGTATCAGAAGTGCGAATGCTGACGTGAGTAACGACAAAACGGGTGAAAAACCCGTTCGCTGAAAGACCAAGGGTTCCAGTCCAACGTTAATCGGGGCTGGGTGAGTCGACCCCTAAGGCGAGGCCGAGAGGCGTAGTCGATGGGAAATTGGTTAATATTCCAATACTTCAGTGTAATGCGATGAGAGGACGGAGAAGGTTAAGTCAGCCTGGCGTTGGTTGTCCAGGTGGAAGGCTGTAGGCATGCATCTTAGGCAAATCCGGGGTGCTCTATGCTGAGAGCTGATAGCAAGCTAGTTTACTAGCGAAGTGGCTGATACCATGCTTCCAGGAAAAGTCTCTAAGCTTCAGTTACACTGGAATCGTACCCGAAACCGACACAGGTGGTCAGGTCGAGTAGACCAAAGCGCTTGAGAGAACTCTGCTGAAGGAACTAGGCAAAATGGTACCGTAACTTCGGGAGAAGGTACGCTGTTGACGGTGATGGGACTTGCTCCCTGAGCGGTTGACAGCCGCAGAAACCAGGCCGCTGCAACTGTTTATTAAAAACATAGCACTCTGCAAACACGAAAGTGGACGTATAGGGTGTGATGCCTGCCCGGTGCTGGAAGGTTAATTGATGGGGTTAGCGTAAGCGAAGCTCTTGATCGAAGCCCCAGTAAACGGCGGCCGTAACTATAACGGTCCTAAGGTAGCGAAATTCCTTGTCGGGTAAGTTCCGACCTGCACGAATGGCATAATGATGGCGGCGCTGTCTCCAGCAGAGGCTCAGTGAAATCGAAATCGCTGTGAAGATGCAGTGTACCCGCGGCTAGACGGAAAGACCCCGTGAACCTTTACTGCAGCTTGACATTGAACTTTGACCTTACTTGTGTAGGATAGGTGGGAGGCTTTGAAGTTGGAACGCCAGTTCCAATGGAGCCGTCCTTGAAATACCACCCTGGTAATGTTGAGGTTCTAACTCTGTCCCGTGATCCGGGACGAGGACCATGTCTGGTGGGTAGTTTGACTGGGGCGGTCTCCTCCTAAAGAGTAACGGAGGAGTACGAAGGTGCGCTCAGCGTGGTCGGAAATCACGCGTAGAGTATAAAGGCAAAAGCGCGCTTAACTGCGAGACCCACAAGTCGAGCAGGTACGAAAGTAGGTCTTAGTGATCCGGTGGTTCTGTATGGAAGGGCCATCGCTCAACGGATAAAAGGTACTCTGGGGATAACAGGCTGATACCGCCCAAGAGTTCATATCGACGGCGGTGTTTGGCACCTCGATGTCGGCTCATCTCATCCTGGGGCTGAAGCAGGTCCCAAGGGTATGGCTGTTCGCCATTTAAAGAGGTACGCGAGCTGGGTTTAGAACGTCGTGAGACAGTTCGGTCCCTATCTACCGTGGGCGCTGGAAATTTGAGAGGATCTGCTCCTAGTACGAGAGGACCAGAGTGGACGAACCTCTGGTGTACCGGTTGTGACGCCAGTCGCATCGCCGGGTAGCTATGTTCGGAAGGGATAACCGCTGAAAGCATCTAAGCGGGAAGCCTACCTCAAGATAAGATTTCCCTAGGAATTTATTCCTCTAAAGAGCCGTTCGAGACTAGGACGTTGATAGGTTGGGTGTGGAAGCATAGCGATATGTGAAGCTGACCAATACTAATTGCTCGTGAGGCTTGACTATACAACACCCAAACAGTTGTTGTATCAAGCTGAATTCTAAACTAATCCTTGATTTAGTTAATGCGACACAATAAAATTCAGACCCAATAGCCAATCCGTTAATAACTCATTTGGAACAAAGTAAGGCATTACATGCAAAAGCATCAAGCTTAAGCAAAGTAACTAAGACCCGAACAAGTCCATAACAGTTGTGCTGGCGACAATAGCAAGAGTGAACCACCTGATCCCTTCCCGAACTCAGAAGTGAAACCTCTTAGCGCTGATGGTAGTGTGGGGTTACCCATGTGAGAGTAAGTCATCGCCAGCTCATTA
>NZ_VPBR01000031.1:0-6270 GCF_013418645.1 Acinetobacter sp. YH12132 | reverse complement strand
TCCCTTGCATTAATGATTGCAAGCATGACTAAACGCTGTTCCGTTAGTTCTAAATTATAACTGGCGTTTATTAATGCATTATCTTTCACAACTAAACCATTCTTCATATTAAATACACGTTATTATTAATGTGTATTTACACACTATATATTTTATGTGTGTAAATCAAGAGAATTTGTGTGCTTATACAAGAGAATTTGTGTGCTTATACAAGAGAATTTGTGTGCTTATACAAGAGAATTTGTGTGCTTATATAAGCTGTAGTCCTCTCATATCAATGTTTTCAGCTTATCTAAAAGCATTTAAAAGCTTTAAAAATAATTAAAAGCCTTTCGAGAGGGGAGTGC
Organism: Acinetobacter sp. YH12132; assembly: GCF_013418645.1. Lineage (NCBI taxonomy): Bacteria > Pseudomonadati > Pseudomonadota > Gammaproteobacteria > Moraxellales > Moraxellaceae > Acinetobacter > Acinetobacter sp. YH12132. Next base: position 5,923 of record NZ_VPBR01000031.1, on the reverse strand, counting down.
AAACTGCCCTAGGTACTCGCTAAAGCTCGTACTCTATTGAAGCTCGTTCCTCGCTTCGTGGGGCAGTTTTTGGTTAATCCTATTTGTGAAATCTAAAAGCAAAAGCATTTGTAATGTATTCGCTTCGCTCATACTTTTTGAAAAGCAAAAGCTCCAAAGTTCGCACCCATTCGGGATGCTCTGTACCTACCGTTTAAAATCGAAAGGGAGCTTGTAATCAGAGAAAAGGCGAGGGCGAAATTTTGATGATGCTCAATCGCTCGTAGACACTCGCTCGGTTCTTATTATCTAGGTTTTAATTATTTACTGGAGCTAATCAAAGTTGTGAAACATTGCTTAAATAATAGGCGTGGAACGTGAAAAATCATAAAAAAAGCCCGAACAGGGATGTTCGGGCTATAAACTAGAAACTACAGCATTGATTTCTATAGATAATTATAACGCATTTCGTATAAGGTGTATTATGTTAATTTTAGGAGATCTATACAATTCTGTACTTTTTCACAATCATAGAAAAAGCAAATAAAATACTTACCCAAAATAAATAATCAATAAAAAAATTGAGAAAAACAAATTGATCCATGCCGATGAAAATAAATAAAGGATTGATACTTATACTTCCGACTGGAGAGGTTTCACCATCTATAAGGAACTGTAGAGGAAATCCCCCAGCTATGACTTCAACTTTTTCAAGCTTATCTACAACTATGCGAGCAACTAATATATTTTTTTGATAAAGCAAAGATACATAAGTCAAAATAATCGCTAAGAAATTAAAATATAATATTTTTTTCATAACTATTCTTTATCTTTTAAATTAATTAAAAACAGCCAATAACATAAGCCAGGAAAGAGAGCCATAAAAATAGTCCATGTATTGGTATACATTTTCCACCACTCTTTCGAAATTTCTCCTGTGTGACTCCATCCAAAAAGAATAAAAAATGGAGCAGCAATAATTAGAGAGGTAATACAGATGGTTAATAAATTCAGACTGTTATAACGATTTAAAATAATTGAGAATATGAAGCTGAAAGGCACAGTCAAAATACAATACGCTAAGTAGACAAGGCCATGCCCTACAAGAACCACTAAAATCGAGTATAGGCTGTATTCCTGATTCATTACGATAAACAGGACTGCTATGAAAAAAAGTAACGGTAAAGGAGCAAGCAAGAGAGCTTTAACTATTTTTTCATTTGAGTATTTCACTAATTTAATTCTCTTATTTACTCAATAACTATTCACACTATACCGATTTTCTTGGAGGTCGCTGGCTTCCATTTAACATAATGGTGGTTATACGCAATACACTTGTATATTAATATAAATATCAATTACTTAAAAAATCAATCCTGATCATAAAAACCGCAAAAAGCCGACTTTGAAACAAGTCGGCTTTTTTATGTTCGATTCTGTAATATTTTGCCAATAAAAAATGGAACAACTTTGCAAAATTTACAATTTTGTATTAACATTTTTGTATTAACAAAAAGCGATGCAACTATGGAAATTGAGTTTTCATGGGATGAGCATAAAGCAGAAACAAACCTCAAAAAACATGGTGTAGCTTTTGAAGATGCAACCTTAGTTTTTTATGATGCTCATGCCGTCTTCAAACAGGATCGCTTTGAAAATGGTGAATATCGTTGGCAAGCGATAGGTCTCGTACACGGGCAGACAGTTTTATTGGTGGCTCATACTGTACAAGATCATAATGGGATTGATCATATCCGTATTATTTCAGCACGACAGGCAGAGAAAAAAGAGAGGAAACAGTATGAACAAAACCGTTACTTACAAAGTAGATTTGAATAAACCTCCTGTCTTATCTGAAGAACAAAAGGCAAGACTTGAAGCATTAGATAAACGCCCAGACAGTGAAATAGACTTTTCCGACATTCCTGAACTTGATGAAAGCTTTTGGAAAAATGCTGTCCAAAATCCGTTTTATAAGCCAACTAAACAAGTGACTACAGTACGCATTGATGCAGATGTCATGCAATGGCTAAAAGCACAAGGCAAAGGCTATCAGACACGTATGAATAAGATTTTACGTGATGCAATGCTGAATGATTTAAAAAATCACCCATAAAAACGGAGCTTAAGCTCCGTTTTTTACAAACTATTTTTAAGCTTATAGAATCTAAATTCGGGGTAAATTAAACCTATAATAAAAAGAATGGTAAATGCTATCCATAGAAACAAAGCCATAGCTCTAAGCTGTTCTTCATTCCATGAGCTTGATTCCATATCTAAGAAAAAGATACTCTTCCAGCCTTTAATATAATCAGCTCCACCCCATGAAATAATCCATTTGAACATTAAGCTAACTGCCAAATAAATAAGTACCCACACCCATGTAGACATAAATTACCTTATTATTTTTAATCACTTATTGGATAATTATAACTGATCTTAATAGTCTTATTTAACATAAAATCTCTTATGCGAAATTTCAGCTCGATGCTTTGAAATATGGCTTTAGCCATGTTTCAAAGTCGGGCAACTTTGCGCTTGCTGTAATCTGATCAGTAATAAGAAAAACCAAGCAAAGTACCGATCAACTAGTATTTTTTAGGGTCGATCTGACACCAGTCATACGTTTTTTCTTTGACACTACTCGGTTCAAACGAATAGCAATTTTTCCTCATGATTCTCACCAATGTTTCACCATCACTTTCTCTAATTTGTAGCGGATATTTTTTTAGTAAAGCCATATCAGCTCTACGGTTATCAATTTCGTCTTTGCTTGGCACGTATAAGAAGATTGCCAAAATGAATACCATCATCACAGCCACAAACGTGCTGGCAAAAATAAGGATAAGTTTTAAGTTGAGCCTGTTTGTAGCTTCGTTTAATGCCTGAATGCTGTTGTTTAATGCACCTGTATGCTTCTTATTTGCGTTTTCTAGCGATTTTTCAGCCTTGTCTAGCACTCCACTAGCGACTTGGTTGTAAAACTGCTCTAATCGCTTCTTATCGTCTGCTATGGCTTCTCGATATTCCTTCATGGATGCCAATAAAATATATAACTGGTCATCTAAATCATTTTGATTACTCATAATGACATTCCGCCTCTACTTAGTTTTTGAGATGCCTTGCGGAGTGCTTGCTCGGCTCGTTGTTTATCTAATTCTTGCTGTCGTTTCATTTCCGCTTGGCGTTCCAGTTCTAGACGTTTGGTTTCTTGGTTCTTCTGCCATTGATCAAAACCTTGATCGACACGGTTTAAACCACGCTGTAAAACGCTCTCTTTCTGCTGTTTCTGTTGGTCAAGCTGTTGGGCGTTCTGCTGTTTCACATTGTCATTAAAACGGCTGATTTCAGTGTCTATGCCTTTTCTGCGTAATTGGGTGACTTTAGTGCCTTCATGGATGGTGGCTTGTAGTCCGTTATTCTGATCGGCATAGCTGCGGTGATCTATTTTTTCCTGTATGCCTGCTCGTTCCAAAGCACGATTGGCAAGGTTTGCCCACGTTTCCCGAATCTGTTTAATTTCGTCTTGGGTTGTACCCATACCAAGGCTTTTTCGTTTGGCGTTGCTGAGTTCAATTTCTGCCTTTGTGGTCAGAGTCAGATTGTTTTCAGGGTCTAATTCCGCCTTTCGGGTGGTAAGCATGATATGGGCGTGATGGTTCTTATCATTTCCGCCTTTGCTGGGTTCGTGGATGGCTAAGTCTGCAATCACGCCATAGCGATCAACTAAGGCCGTGGCAAAGGCTTTTGCCAAGTCCTTACGTTGATCTGCGTCTAATTCATCGGGTAGGGCGATTACCCACTCTCTGGCGGTTCGGGCATCTTTGCGGTTTTCGGACTGTTCCGCCAAGTTCCAAAGTTGGCTGCGGTCAATTTCAATATTGAGATTAGACACAATTTCGGTATGGGCGACTCCATCCTTTCTCGTAAAGTCATGCGTCAGCCCTGTACGTTTATCTTCTAGTTTTTCCCCTGCACGATAAGCCATAGATGCAACGGCAGTTCTTCCCGAACTGCGGTTAACGGTTTTGGTTGTACAGTGGTAAATCGCCATTAAATTTTCCTTGTGGCATCCACGTATTGATTACATTTCGGGCATTCTTTTCTAATAGTTTGAATGGATACTCCATTCATTTGCTCTATAAGAATTTTAGGTAATTTGTATAAAAATTCATTCCCACAGTTTGAGCATATAAAAATATGCTGTTCATCAATATTGTATTTCTTCATTTGCTTTACCGCTCTTGCTTTTGCTTTTGGGGTTAAGGGGTGTCTCCCTTACGCATCTTTTGACTTGAATGAAATTCAAGTCGTAAGTGCGCATTTCATGAAAAACACGATAGCATATTACCCGCTTGAATTTCAATTCATAGGGTCTTATGCTTGAGTGGTTTTCTATATTCCGAAATTAATCGTTATGACTAAATCTGCTGAAAATATCGAAAAGAAAATTGAAGCCCAGTTAGAGAAGCTGAAACAGTTAAAAGCACAGAAACAGGCTATTGAAGCAAGAGAACGTACCAAAAAGAAAGAACAGGAGCGCAAGGATGATACTCGGCGTAAAATTTTGCTCGGTTCTTACTTGATTAAGAAAATGCAGGCAAATGAAGCCAATAAAGAAAAAATACTCGCTGAACTCAACGAATATTTAACAGAAAATAGAGATCGACAGCTTTTTGATTTGCCCGATATTGAAGCCTAATTTTTCTTAGCTGTTTGGTTTTTTTGTTCGGCTTGATACTCTGGAATGAGCGTATTTAAAACCTTTTGAATATTGTCCTTGTCCTCGATTTGTAAATTATCCCGATAGTAAATTAAGTTCTGTATTTTGCTTTCCATCTGCATTTTTTCGGTGGGTTCGGCATCTTTGGATAGTCGGGATAATAGGAAGATATAACCGCATATATTTTCCCTCGCAATTTCATAATTTACGATGTCGAGGTATTCAACGGTCACATGCTTTAGATCGGTTGATAGGTTATTTAATTTAATCATGGCTGAAATCCTGATTTTTCTAAAATTGGATAAAGCTCTCTGAATTTTTCAGGCTCTAACAGCATATCTGCTATACGGATAGCAAATTGTTGGTAGCTTTCTGTACCTTGTGAATATTTCCCCATTTCAGGCATTTCTGACATTTTTTTTGCAAATAAATGGCGTTGTGCATCGGTCATTTTGATAAAAAAGTCAGGTGTGTTTGGGTCACGCTTAGAATCTAATTTTTTCGGTTGTTGTTTCTGCTTAAACTTGAATGAAAACCCAGTAATTGTACGCCCTTTCTTGTGTTGCTCATAAGTGGCTTTTATGTCTGTATGTTCATTGATTTGAGTAATGGCAGTTTCTAATACACGGCTTTTAAAATGGTGCATACGTTGATATTCATCATCTTCAACACCTAAATTTTTACGTAATTGTTGTAGTTCAAAAACAGGTGTTTTACCAACTTCACGCCAAGCGATTAATAACTCATAAAGTCTAGTGGCATACTTACTGGTTAGGTGTGCAACTTGTTTGGCTTCATATTTTGTAAAGTGTTCTTCTAATCTAGTGATTAAAGGAACTACATCAGGTGCGAAAGTAATTTCTAGTAATGCCAAATCATCTACATAAAAAATACGGCTTACCCAGCGAGAGCGAACGATACCTACCTTCCCTGTTTTTTTATATTCGGCTGTATAGCTAAACTGCCTGTTAAATAGATTATTTACGGCATCTTTCAGGGCTTTGTAGGATGCATCAGGTGATACATTAAATAGTTTTGCATAGTCACTAGCATGTATTTCTAGTTTGCTATCTGCCGTAATACCCCGCCCTAATTCCCTTGCATTAATGATTGCAAGCATGACTAAACGCTGTTCCGTTAGTTCTAAATTATAACTGGCGTTTATTAATGCATTATCTTTCACAACTAAACCATTCTTCATATTAAATACACGTTATTATT
>NZ_VPBR01000030.1:0-6470 GCF_013418645.1 Acinetobacter sp. YH12132 | reverse complement strand
ATGAGGCATGTTCCGCGTCCTTGCAATACTGTGTTTACATACAGTCTATCGCTTAGCGGAAAGTTCTTTTACCCTCAGCCGAAATGCCTGCCGTTGCTAGACATTGCCAGCCAGTGCCCGTCACTCCCACTCGATTGTAAACAAGCACACAAAACCCTTTAGTGACAACAATTTGCAAGAACTATCAGGCTCAGTGCCATGAAAAATACCATGACCAGATCATGAGGTTGAACACGGCTTGCGCCGGCAGCGTTCACGCTCCTGGTCGGCGATCTCGCCCGGCTGCAATGCTAGCTCAGCATCGGTCATGCGCTCCAGCACGTCGCGTAGGCGGATGGTGCAAGGAATGGGCGGCAGCTCGAACTCATAGCCGCCGGCGATCATTTCGGCCGCAATCTCCTCGGTGATGAAAAACGGCTCGTCGTCTTGGTTCGGCTTCTTCATGCCCTTTCCTCCTGGCGCTCATCCTGGCCGACAGCGGCCAGGGCATCGGCTTCCGTCAATGCGTCCTCCACGAACGCGCCGTGCTGCTTCGCTTCGGCCTGGCTGACCTCGGCCCATATCCGTTTCACCTGGGCCGCACTGTACCCGGCCAGCTCGGCGGTCTTGTTGATGCTGTAGCCGGACTTGCGCAGCGCGACAACTTGGGCGCGGCGCTTCGGATCAGCACGGCGGCCCTTGTACCGCCCGGCCTGGCGGGCCAACTCAATGCCTTGGCGCTGGCGTTCGCGCCTGTCCTCGTAGTCGTCGCGGGCCATCTGCAAGGCCAGGCGAAAAAGCATGATCTGCACGGCTTCCAGCACGATCTTGGCGACGCCCTGGGCCTCGGCCGCCAGGTCGGATAGATCGACCACGCCAGGGACGGCCAGGCGTGCGCCTTTGGCCTGTATCGAGGCCACCAGGCGCTCGGCCTCGGGCAAAGGTAGGCGGCTGATGCGGTCGATCTTCTCGGCAATGACCACCTCGCCGGGCTGTAGGTCGCCGATCATGCGCAGCAGCTCAGGCCGGTCGGCGCGTGCGCCGGATGCCTTCTCACGGTAGATGCCGGCGACGTAGTAGCCGGCGGCCTTCGCGGCCGTAGTGATCGCCTCTTGGCGTTCCAAGTCCTGCGCGTCGGTGCTGACGCGCAGATAGACCCGCGCCACCATCGGCGCGGCTACTGGCTTCGTCCTGCGCATACTTGCGGGCTCCTTTGGGCATACTCAAATGCACCCATCTTAAACTGGCAGCTAATGTACAAAAGTTGATAGAAGCACACAAGTTCAATTTTGCACTTCTGCCCCACTATTGCAAAACTGCTTGTTAGTAGCCGTTTTTTCTTACTGTTTATAGATTCAATAATTTTTGAAACGAAAAATTGGGACTAAACATTTCGGTTTCGTTTTCTGTCGATTCGTCCTGCGTATCTTTTGCATAAACAAACATTTGTTGTTCGTAGTTTTCGATGGCATTTTCAATACTTGTAAATTCTCCGTTTGTAAGGTTTTCAGACAATATCAAAGCATCCAATAATCCCGTATTTACACCCTGTCCTGCAAAAGGCGACATCAAATGAGCAGCATCGCCAATCATTGTTATGGGTAATGGACGGTTACTTTTCCAATCATTGTTCAAAGGAAATTTCCTTGTGGGCAAGCATTGAAATGTTGATACCGAACGTATTAATTGTTTGTAAACTTCACTCCATTTGGAAAATCTTTTCAATAAAAAATCGGCAACGCTGTTTCTGTCCTGAAAATCTAAGGGAATTTTATTTTTCCATTCATCGGGCGTTTTAAAACTAATTCCTAAATACAATGCACCATTATTATTGGGATTGGCAAACAATAAAATGCCCTGATGTCCCGCCATTAATCGGTTGCCGTTGCATAGCTGAAAAAATCCGGGACAGTTTATTTCCGGTTGAAGAATATCAGCTTGGATGTTGAAAGTACCGGTTTCTTCAACTTGCGTGTCGGTAACAAAGCTCCTTATTTTCGACATTCCACCATTGGCAAGAATAACCAAATCTGCTGTTTCACTCGGTTTATTCTCAAAAGTTAGTGTCCACTTCTTCTTACCAGGTTCAAGCATAACAAGTTTTCTATCCCAAATAACCGTGTCGTTTTCTAAACTATTCAACAAGATAGCCCTTAAGTCATTTCTGTTTATTTCAGGATTGTCAAATCGATTTTCGGGCTTTACATTTTTTGTGGATAAAATATTGCCTTTTTCATCAGCAATATTTACACCCATTGGTAAGGCTAAGTCATAATAAGTTTGTAACAATCCCGCTTTTTTCATTGCTTCCTGACCTGAACCTTTGTGTAGGTCAAGGGTTCCACCAAAAATTCTTGCCTCTCGGTCGTTGTCTCTTTCGTAAACTGAAACGTCTATGCCGTTTTGCTGTAATAATTTTGCCATAGTCAGTCCAACGGGTCCACCACCAATTATTGCAACGTTCTTATCACTAAGTAAATTCATTTGTTTGTCTGTATCTATTCGCATTGTCATTCAAAAATGGCACATAACAAGTGGCTATACGCCAAATGGCGTATATATCCACTATATCTTATTTTGCTAAACCTTTCATTATCAGTGACAAATCCGTTTTCAACCGTTTACCGTTCGTTTCTACTCTCTCAAAAGGATTTATATTCATAGTGCTTTTTGTTAAGTTTTGCTCAAATATACAAATCCTTTCTATATATCTAACAAATCCATCGGACTTTTTAATTGTTCCATTCCCTTGGTGGTAATATGTGTATAAACCTCAGTTGTTTTACTGCTTGAATGACCTAACAACGATTGAATATAACGTAAACTCGTACCATTCTCAAGCAAATGCGTTGCAAAGCTATGTCGTAAGGTATGTACAGTAACTTCCTTTTGAATCTTTGCTTTTAAAACAGCTGCTTTAAAAATGTTTTGAATACTTCGGCTTGAGTATGCGCCACCTTTTTGACCTTCAAATAAATAATCTTTTGGTTTATATTCCATAAAGTATGTTCTTAAAATAATTAATGTTTTCTCAGATAAAATGGTATAACGATCTCTTTTTCCTTTTGACTGTTCTATACGAATTTGCATGCGCTTGGAGTCAATGTCTTTTATTTTCAGGTTTATACATTCAGAAATGCGCAAACCTGCCGAATAAATAGTCATCAGAATAGCCTTGTGTTTCACGTTTTCAATAGCGCGTAGTACCCGAATGGTTTCTTCTTCACTCATCACAACAGGAAGTGTTTTTTCTTTTTTTGGTCTTTCGATGAAATATGTTTTCCGTTGTCCACCCAAAACACGTTCGTAATAAAACTGGCACTGTTGCAAAGTTAGCGATGAGGCAGCCTTTTGTCTTATTCAAAGGCCTTACATTTCAAAAACTCTGCTTACCAGGCGCATTTCGCCCAGGGGATCACCATAATAAAATGCTGAGGCCTGGCCTTTGCGTAGTGCACGCATCACCTCAATACCTTTGATGGTGGCGTAAGCCGTCTTCATGGATTTAAATCCCAGCGTGGCGCCGATTATCCGTTTCAGTTTGCCATGATCGCATTCAATCACGTTGTTCCGGTACTTAATCTGTCGGTGTTCAACGTCAGACGGGCACCGGCCTTCGCGTTTGAGCAGAGCAAGCGCGCGACCATAGGCGGGCGCTTTATCCGTGTTGATGAATCGCGGGATCTGCCACTTCTTCACGTTGTTGAGGATTTTACCCAGAAACCGGTATGCAGCTTTGCTGTTACGACGGGAGGAGAGATAAAAATCGACAGTGCGGCCCCGGCTGTCGACGGCCCGGTACAGATACGCCCAGCGGCCATTGACCTTCACGTAGGTTTCATCCATGTGCCACGGGCAAAGATCGGAAGGGTTACGCCAGTACCAGCGCAGCCGTTTTTCCATTTCAGGCGCATAACGCTGAACCCAGCGGTAAATCGTGGAGTGATCGACATTCACTCCGCGTTCAGCCAGCATCTCCTGCAGCTCACGGTAACTGATGCCGTATTTGCAGTACCAGCGTACGGCCCACAGAATGATGTCACGCTGAAAATGCCGGCCTTTGAATGGGTTCATGTGCAGCTCCATCAGCAAAAGGGGATGATAAGTTTATCACCACCGACTATTTGCAACAGTGCCGATAAAAATATATCATCATGAACAATAAAACTGTCTGCTTACATAAACAGTAATACAAGGGGTGTTATGAGCCATATTCAACGGGAAACGTCTTGCTCGAGGCCGCGATTAAATTCCAACCTGGATGCTGATTTATATGGGTATAGATGGGCTCGCGATAATGTCGGGCAATCAGGTGCGACAATCTATCGATTGTATGGGAAGCCCGATGCGCCAGAGTTGTTTCTGAAACATGGCAAAGGTAGCGTTGCCAATGATGTTACAGATGAGATGGTCAGACTAAACTGGCTGACGGCATTTATGCCTCTTCCGACCATCAAGCATTTTATCCGTACTCCTGATGATGCATGGTTACTCACCACTGCGATCCCCGGGAAAACAGCATTCCAGGTATTAGAAGAATATCCTGATTCAGGTGAAAATATTGTTGATGCGCTGGCAGCGTTCCTGCGCCGGTTGCATTCGATTCCTGTTTGTAATTGTCCTTTTAACAGCGATCGCGCATTTCGTCTCGCTCAGGCGCAATCACGAATGAATAACGGTTTGGTTGATGCGAGTGATTTTGATGACGAGCGTAATGGCTGGCCTGTTGAACAAGTCTGGAAAGAAATGCATAAGCTTTTGCCATTCTCACCGGATTCAGTCGTCACTCATGGTGATTTCTCACTTGATAACCTTATTTTTGACGAGGGGAAATTAATAGGTTGTATTGATGTTGGACGAGTCGGAATCGCAGACCGATACCAGGATCTTGCCATCCTATGGAACTGCCTCGGTGAGTTTTCTCCTTCATTACAGAAACGGCTTTTTCAAAAATATGGTATTGATAATCCTGATATGAATAAATTGCAGTTTCATTTGATGCTCGATGAGTTTTTCTAATCAGAATTGGTTAATTGGTTGTAACACTGGCAGAGCATTACGCTGACTTGACGGGACGGCGCTTCCCTACCCTCATGGCCGCCTCCCAGGAATCGACCCAGGTGCTTATCGTGGACATAATCCTTTACTCATAAATTTATCTTATTCCATTATTGTACCTGTCACGCAAAACTTGCAGAAAAGCCATAAACGCAGGAGAATCCTGTCGGCGGTGAGGATAATAAATATGGTAGCCGTCAAAATATGGACACCACTCGGTCAGAACAGCAATCAGCTTGCCGCTTTTGATATATCCATCTGCAACATACTCGGGAATATAGGCAATCCCCAGCCCGTCTAATGCTGCATCGAGCTGATGAATCGTGCTGTTCGCAATATATTGCCCTTTGACTTTCAGACTGAATTTCTGAGCATCTTTCTCGAATTCCCAGGCGTACAATCCACTCGTATCAGAATAGCGGACGTTAATGCAGTTGTGGTTCAAAAGATCCTGCGGCTTCCTGGGCTTAGCATAACGCTTAAAATGGCACTGTTGCAAAGTTAGCGATGAGGCAGCCTTTTGTCTTATTCAAAGGCCTTACATTTCAAAAACTCTGCTTACCAGGCGCATTTCGCCCAGGGGATCACCATAATAAAATGCTGAGGCCTGGCCTTTGCGTAGTGCACGCATCACCTCAATACCTTTGATGGTGGCGTAAGCCGTCTTCATGGATTTAAATCCCAGCGTGGCGCCGATTATCCGTTTCAGTTTGCCATGATCGCATTCAATCACGTTGTTCCGGTACTTAATCTGTCGGTGTTCAACGTCAGACGGGCACCGGCCTTCGCGTTTGAGCAGAGCAAGCGCGCGACCATAGGCGGGCGCTTTATCCGTGTTGATGAATCGCGGGATCTGCCACTTCTTCACGTTGTTGAGGATTTTACCCAGAAACCGGTATGCAGCTTTGCTGTTACGACGGGAGGAGAGATAAAAATCGACAGTGCGGCCCCGGCTGTCGACGGCCCGGTACAGATACGCCCAGCGGCCATTGACCTTCACGTAGGTTTCATCCATGTGCCACGGGCAAAGATCGGAAGGGTTACGCCAGTACCAGCGCAGCCGTTTTTCCATTTCAGGCGCATAACGCTGAACCCAGCGGTAAATCGTGGAGTGATCGACATTCACTCCGCGTTCAGCCAGCATCTCCTGCAGCTCACGGTAACTGATGCCGTATTTGCAGTACCAGCGTACGGCCCACAGAATGATGTCACGCTGAAAATGCCGGCCTTTGAATGGGTTCATGTGCAGCTCCATCAGCAAAAGGGGATGATAAGTTTATCACCACCGACTATTTGCAACAGTGCCGTTCAGGCAGTACTTCATCAACCAGCAAGGCGGCACTTTCGGCCATCCGCCGCGCCCCACAGCTCGGGCAGAAACCGCGACGCTTACAGCTGAAAGCGACCAGGTGCTCGGCGTGGCAAGACTCGCA